>NZ_JBWXVC010000023.1:0-291 GCF_059901175.1 Fructilactobacillus sp. X3R5C2 | reverse complement strand
GAATAATGTCGCGGTCGCCCCGCGTTCTGACTTCTTTTATACCGGGTCGCGATTTGCTCCAGGATAGTCCGTCAAAAACATCGAAGGCCTGGCCTCTCCAGCGTAGATCCGCGGTCGGCGTTTTGCCTTCAAGTCTTATTCTCATGACTACTTCATCATTCTGTTGAATTCGTCCGATCCCGCCGAGCTGGACAGAATCAGAAAATCCGGAACGTGTCGAAACACCACCTGTTTCTTTACCTGATGAGGCGCTCCCGACTCTGGGAATCAGAAAAAATATTGGAATTGCAA
>NZ_JBWXVC010000022.1:0-330 GCF_059901175.1 Fructilactobacillus sp. X3R5C2 | reverse complement strand
ACGGTTACGTTCAACAGAACCGCCACCTTTGATGAAGTAACTGGTGAGATAACTTATGGTGCTTGGACATCTGACAATGATGTCTTTAGTTCGGTTGATTCACCAGCCATTACCGGTTATACCCCTGATCAGGCGACCGTTGGTTCCGAAACTGCCACCGCTGATACACCTGACGGAAATGTTACCGTTACGTACAATGCAAACGAACAAAAAGCCGTAGTTAACTATGTTGACGAAGATAACGGTGATGCCATTCTTCATACTGATGACTTAACTGGTAAGTTTGGTAGTAAATCTGGTTACTCAACCAAAAATGAAATTGCCACTTTA
>NZ_JBWXVC010000021.1:0-360 GCF_059901175.1 Fructilactobacillus sp. X3R5C2 | reverse complement strand
AAGGTAACTTACAGTAACTGGACGTCAACGAACGCTGTCTTCGGTTCAATTGTTTCCCCAACCATTACGGGATACACTCCAGATAAGGCAAGTGTTGGTTCACAAACTGCCACGGCTGACACGCCAGATTCAAGTGTCACGGTTACCTACAATGCTAACGATGAAGTCGTTCACATTAACTATGTTGATCAGGATAAAGGCAATGCCCTTATCACTAGTGATACCGTTAACGGTAAGTTTGGTAGCAAGGCTAACTACAGTACGAAAGATGAAATCGCTAAGTTAGAAGCGCAAGGATATGAATTAGTATCCGACGGATACCCTGCGGATGGCTTTACCTTTAATACTGATGGCCCAACC
>NZ_JBWXVC010000020.1:0-362 GCF_059901175.1 Fructilactobacillus sp. X3R5C2 | reverse complement strand
CCATCAGTGACTAATTCGTAACCTTGGGCC
Organism: Fructilactobacillus sp. X3R5C2; assembly: GCF_059901175.1. Classification (NCBI taxonomy): domain Bacteria; kingdom Bacillati; phylum Bacillota; class Bacilli; order Lactobacillales; family Lactobacillaceae; genus Fructilactobacillus; species Fructilactobacillus sp. X3R5C2. Next base: position 332 of record NZ_JBWXVC010000020.1, on the reverse strand, counting down.
TCTAAGCTGGCAATTTCGTTCTTTGTACTGTAATCAGACTTAGAACCAAACTTACCGTTTAAATTGTCAGTCTTGATAACCCTATTACCATCATCTTGGTCAATGTACTGAACGTGAGCTTGCTCATCGTTAGCAGTGTATGTGACTTTAACGTCTGAATTTTTCGTATCAGTAGTGGCAGTTAAAGCACCAACGGTCGCTTGATCAGGAGTGTAGCCCGTAATGGCTGGTGAATCAACCGAACTAAAGACATCGTTGTCAGATGTCCAAGCACCATAAGTTATCTCACCAGTTACTTCATCAAAGGTGGCGGTTCTGTTGAACGTAACCGT
>NZ_JBWXVC010000019.1:0-373 GCF_059901175.1 Fructilactobacillus sp. X3R5C2 | reverse complement strand
GATCACCTCCTTTCTAAGGAAAAATTCGGAAACCTTACATTATTGAAGTCTTGTTTAGTTTTGAGAGTTTTACTCTCGTTAAATAAATGTTCGCGCTTTTGGGTCTATAGCTCAGCTGGTTTAGAGCGCACGCCTGATAAGCGTGAGGTCGGTGGTTCGAGTCCACTTAGACCCATCGTTACTGGTAAGTGACAATCGAATATTTTGGGGAATTAGCTCAGCTGGGAGAGCACCTGCTTTGCAAGCAGGAGGTCAACGGTTCGATCCCGTTATTCTCCATTGACACGAAAGTGTCAACTTTGTTCTTTGAAAACTAGATAATATTATTTTCTGTATTAATTATATTTTAATTATAATTTTAACCGAGAAATAA
>NZ_JBWXVC010000018.1:0-388 GCF_059901175.1 Fructilactobacillus sp. X3R5C2 | reverse complement strand
AGAAGCTATCAGAACTTTGACCAGTTTGTGGTAACGTCGTCTTCTTTTCAGACTTTTTAGCTGGCTTAGCTGCTGGAACTTGCTTTGCTTTGGGTTTAGCTGGTTGAGCCGGTGCTTTAGCAGGAGTTTGTGGGGCCTGCTTAGCCTTCGGAGCTTCCGGTTGTGCTGACGGAACTTCCTTTGGTGCACTTGGCTTAGTTGGTTCCGGTTGTGCTGACGGTTTCTCTGGTTTGTTTGGAGCTACCGGAGTTGATGGTTCAGCATTCTTCACATAATGAATTGGGGTATCTTTCCCTAAATCATTGTGATCGATCGGATATGGTGTGCCAGGGACCAACTTGTTCCCGTTCTTATCAACTGGAGTGTATCCAGGAATGTCAGGGATAAG